>NZ_SNUI01000019.1:0-5184 GCF_012027375.1 Thermococcus sp. LS2
GTCATGCGAAAACTCATTACAGCACAAAAAATTCAATACGAGTCTACGAGTTCACGAATCTACGAACAATGCACAAGACTGCACACCCTTCGTAAACTCGTAGACTCGTAACCTCGTAATGAATTTTTTCATCTTCTCCAGCCTTGAAGCGCGAAACTCTAAAGAACTCAACCAATGTAGGCTGAAAAGCTCGCGATGTCCTATGCCATACTAATCCTATATTTGGAAAAATTTTCAAGCAACTCTTGTGCTGAATCTTTCCTCAGAGAGGAGCAGGTCACAGAGCACAAGCTCTTCTTCACTAAGGTTTAGTTGTTTTCCTTCCTCAATGACTTTCTGTCCCCTAATGCAAAAAGTGTGTCCTCTTTCATCAGTTTTAGCAAAACATAAACTAAAGCAAAATATGTATATAGAAAACTAAAGCAAAAACACTACCACTCAAAAGATTCAAGAGGTGAATCCCAAAAACATACACCAAAGTTATTAGAATTGTTAACTATAGTGCACAAAAATAAGAATCCGTATGCAAATCGTTCTGCATTATTCTTTGGCTCAACCCTCAAGATCATAATACTCACAAATCCCAGCCATGGCACTAAATCGCTACTTGAAAGCCTCGCCCTTTGGGTAGACAAGTCACGTGTTTTCAAAATCTTTTTAACTTGTCTGACAAATAGAGTCTTGGGTGATACCTATGGCGACAACTGTTAAGATTTCCGCAAGGATCCCTCCAGCTCTTGCGAAGGAAATGGACAAACTAATCGAGGCTGGAATTTACTCTAATAGAAGCGAGATTATCAAGGAGGCTCTCCGGGAGTTCCTGCTAAGAAAAAAATATCTCAAAACTCATGAAGACGAGGAGTTTATCCAGCTCATGTTGAGAGCTGTCGAACCAATTCTCGCCGAGGACTGGAACAGTGAGGCCGATGCACATTGGGACAACTATGGAGGCATTGATTATGAACCAGATAAGACCTAAGCCTCACGGAGACCTTAAACAGTGGGAAATCATCATGGTAGAGTTCCCGTTCATTGATTTAGTTCAGAAGAAGCTCCGACCCGCTCTTATAATCTCTAATGACGCCCTTAATAAGATAAGCAATAGTGTGATAGTTGTTCAAATAACGTCAAACCTCTTCAGCGGGTTCAAGGAGTATAATGTTTTCCTCTCTGATTCAGACGTTATTCGATATAAGGGGACTCTACCAATGTACCAAAGCATAATAAAACCTTATGTCATCTTTACCATTGACAAGCATTTAGTCAGAAAGAGAATCGGCTTACTTAAGCCCGAGAAAATCAAAGAAGTGAAAGAAAGCATAAAACGAATTTTTTCAATAGATCAATCATCCCCTGCGGCTCAAACCAAACAATAAATGATTTGTTGATAAATTATTTTTGGCTCTCCCTTCAGGATGTGAAGAAAGTCAGTCAAGCAACCTAACAGAAACCTTCTTCCATCCAAACATTTATATTCAAAAAGTCTCATGATAAGGTAAGAGTATTTACCTGATGGTGAGAAAATATGAATAAAATGGAAGTCTTAACAAAGCTCTTAGAACTTGGAGAAGCATTTACAATTCAAGAAGCAATTGACCATCTTAAAATTGACAGGAACTTATTGAAGTATTACCTCAAAGCTCTCTCTGAAGCAGGCTTCATAAAAAGGATCGGTAAGGGGGTTTACGCATTAACACCAGATCCCAACGAACCCCCATCAGTTCACGAATTTGTGCTCGCTTCCCTCTTCGTAAAGCCAAGTGCCATAGCCTACTGGAGTGCTCTAAATTATTACGGCTTAACGGAGCAGATCCCCAACATCACCTTTGTACAGACACCAAGAAAGAGAGGTTACGAGAAACTCGTCGAATTTAACAACAGGAAGTTCAAAATAGTGACAGTAAAGCCCAGCAAGTTCTTTGGTTTGAATACAGCAAAGATTGGACGAAGAGAGGTTAACATCACAGACCCGGAGAAGACTATAGTCGACTGCCTGGACAAGCCCAGGTATTGTGGCGGAATAATTGAGGTTGTGAAGGCCTTAAAGAATGCGAGCTTTAACCGGGGAAAGCTTTTGAAGTACGCTCAAAAAATGGAAAACAAGACAATCCTAAAGAGGCTGGGTTATATTAGTGAACGACTGGGTTTAGGGCTGGAGGAAAAAATTCAACTTTCAGATAAAGATAGGAAGAGTTTTTCACTCCTTGACCCAACAATGCCCGCCAGGGGAAAGTTTGACTACAAATGAGGGCTTTTGGTAAACGTTCCTGAAGACTACTGGGAGGAATTGGAATGGTGATTGATGAAATCAAAAGAAAAATCCTACAGTTTGGAGGAGATTTTTGCCGAGAAACTTCGCTCACTCTTTCAGAGAACGAGGCCAAGAGGTCTATATGATGTCTGGTATTTAAGGATATTATTGGGTTAGAGAAAGTTCTCAACATTCTTCCGGAAAAGTTCAGACTTAAGAATGTTCAGTTTGAGTTGGAAATCTTTAAAGAACGCAGGATCTATTATGAGAGAGCTTGGGAGAGAAGCTTAGCTCATCAGATAAATCCCCTCCCAGAATTTGAAAAAATCTGGAATGACGTTTTGATAAACCTAGCGTTGAAGCCAGAACTTGAAGGGATATCTTACAGAAAGTTTTAAAAGTGATGACCCGTCACTAGTGATGGGGTGTTCACTTTGTTCAGCACGAGACCCATAAGAAACGAGAAGGATTTGTTTGGAAAAAGGCACAAAGAAGCGGTAAAGAGGCTTAACAAGACTGTGAGAGAAGGAGACTTTGCTGCAATTCTTGGTCCAAGAAGGGTTGGCAAAACAAGCGTGATAAATGTCTTCCTTAACAAGTATGGCTCAAAGTACAAGTATCTCTACTACGACTTAGCATTCGGAATGGGTCGGGAGGCAATAAGCTACATGGAACTTACACCAGTTATGAGCAACATTTCTGAAGAAGAGCTTGACTATTCTGCAACGCTAAACCTTGGGCTAGTTAAAATGGACATAAAGCCGAGAGGAGTCGTGGAATTCCAAAATGCATTCCTTAATTTACTCCGGTGTCTGAACAAAAAAGGCGAGAGAGTTATCATCATATTCGATGAAGCCCAAGTGCTTCCAAGATTTGCACCTTTAAATATGCTCGGCATGCTTCAGACAATTTCTGACGGATTTGAGAACGTGACAGTAGTGCTCTCTGGCTCGATGCCTGGGTTGCTTGAAAGAATCCTAAATCCAAGTGAGGATAAGCCTTTTTTTGCGAGATATGTTGAGAGGATACACATCTTCCGATGGGAGCTGGAGGAGAGTGTAGAGTATCTTAAGAAAGGACTTGGAAAGAGAAAATACACTGAGGATGAACTAGTTGAGGCCGCAACAGAGCTTTCAAACGTCCCAGGTTTCTTAGCTTATTACGGCAAGCTCAGGGTTAATGGGGAGCCTCATGATAGAGCAATGCTAATGGCGGTGGAATATGCTGTGAAGCTGTGGAAGCTGGATATTAGAAACTTTATCAGGATTTACAAGTCTCCTGCATATGTTATTGCGCTGAAAAAGGTGGCGAAAGGGCCGTCTTTTGGTGTTACCACTGAAGAAATACTAACGGAGATCACTTCACTTACTGGAATTTCAGAGAGGAGGGCAAAGGAAATACTGAAGAACCTTGTTGATGGGGGTCTGTTAACAAAACCAAAGAGGGGGATCTATCAAATTCCCGAGAAACCGCTGAGAATGGCAATTCTCGAATTCCAAGACAGAGAAATTTACTTTTAAGTGAAACTATGTAAGTTGCATCTTTAACTTATTGAATTAGGAACTATAGTTTATTTTCTCTTTTCGTTTTGATTAAAATCCCCACAATTAGTATTCCAGTCAAAGCAAATGCTATAATCAGGGCTATCAGCTTTTTACTGGATGTCTCTCCCAAGAGGAGAGATTCAGCGCTTGTGTTTATAGGAGAAGAAGGAGGAGACATAGATGACAAAGGAATTAACTTCCCAAAAGGTAAGGTCTTGCAAAGTTTTAAAGAATTGGACGGGTAATATGGATGATTTTTATAATACTCAAACAATTGCTCCGATAAATCCTTAAAACTCCCGTTGTATAGCAGAAGTTTATCATTACCGAAAATGATTAGGTCCCTTTTTGATGACACCATTGAAGGCTTTTTAATCCAAAAAGGAAGACGAACAGTCCTGAAGTCTTTAGAGTTAATAAGGTGAGTACCATTTGTAAAGTAAATACTCCCATTCCAAAAAGCATGACCAAAGTACATTCCACCGTTAAAACTCCCGAGATAACTCCCATTAATTGAGAATACCGTGTAATTGCATCTTAGAACAGGTAAAAACACACATCTCCGCTTTAGAACCGTCCCGTTGAAGTAATAGTAATCAGTCTCATCTTCTTCAGGGAACAGAACTCTTAGAGAGCCATTATAAACATACAGCGCCTTAAAAGAGCCTGATGAACCTTTCCCAAGAATCACACCATGAAGATAGTCAATAGGAGTGAGTTTTAATGGGAATTCTCCAATTTTCTTCAAGTTTTTGAAGTCCCACAGATAGAGCTCTGTTTTCTGGTAATCAGTTTTGGCAATTACTACACTTCCATCGGAGAGTGCAAGAACTGAACCGTTTACTGGAACTACATGGAAAGAAGCTCCGTCAAAGAACATCATGCTTCCGTTACCTTTCTGTAGAAAGACTATATAGTGACCTGTTCTATAAAGGAATTTCAGAGGCATCTCGTAATCTCGTCGCTGAAGAGGCGGATGGTTGGCTAATGCGCGGATGCAGTCTTGAAGAAGCGAAAAGGAATATTATCGACATGCAAGAACGCTTGAAAAGGAAAGGAAGAAGTAAAATAGAATTTGCCATCCCTGCTTTGACCATTATCAGGGATACGGATGAAGAAGCTAAGAGGTATTTGGAACGATTAACGGGAGGCAGAAAAAACGTACTCGATCGCACCTTGGATACGGGACTGGTAGGTTCTCCAGAAACAGTAGCCAAAAAGATCAAGCAATTGGAAAATATTGGTATAAATCATGTTCTACTGCAACTGACACCAACCTTATCAGAATTAAAAAATGTAAAAAAAGGTACTTGACATTCTCAGAAATGATTTATCGTGAAATAACTTGGTAATTTTTTTATTTTACACCTTAGGGCAGGGACACAGGAA
>NZ_SNUI01000020.1:0-3086 GCF_012027375.1 Thermococcus sp. LS2
GCAACTGACACCAACCTTATCAGAATTAAAAAATGTAAAAAAAGGTACTTGACATTCTCAGAAATGATTTATCGTGAAATAACTTGGTAATTTTTTTATTTTACACCTTAGGGCAGGGACACAGGAATTTCAAGTTCAGCTTTCATCTAAAGACTGAAATCCTTTTAAATTTCGTCTAATTAAAAAATTCTAAAAGCTTAAGTTCATTACAAACAAGCAAGAAAAAGTGGGGCGGTCATTTGATGGGCAAAGCAAAGAGAGAACTTCCAGAAGAGGGTTTAAGATTATTGAGGGCTTATTTTAATGTTTTATCCTCCTGCAGCAACTGGCATTATGACAATTTTATCCAAATCCTTAAGTTTGGTATTTAGTCTTTCCAAAAATTCAATAGACCTACCATTTACCAAAATCACGACATTTCTATCTTGTGGGTCTATTTTTATCCCCCTATTTTTCTCTAGCTCATCTAAAAGATCAGAAATGGTGGAATCAGGTTTTAAGAAAACCCAAAATTCAGGAACCTCAACTTGTTGGCGCAAGGGTCCAATAAATTTTACATAAACCTTCATGCATACCCCTCCAAAAATAAAAAGAGATATCAAAATCAACAAACCTTTTCAAGTTCTTCTGCAACCTCTTGTAACTCTAACTCTTTCAACTTCTCTTTGGTGGGAATCCCTCTCTCGTCCCAGCCTCTCACTTTGTAGTAATCCTTAAGCAAGATATCTAACTCGAAAACTTGTCCCTTTGAAGGCTCCCTTGGCACTGGTTCCTTTACTATTCTCTCAGGCATAGTATCGTATTTTCCATCAATGCCCTCCCTTGCGTTAAATGCTCTCTCCAAGTTGAATATCCTCTCTCCGACTAACCAGAGGTACTTAGGATCTTTAAACTCTTCAATTCCAGTAGCAGCATATAACAGTTTGCTGTATAGATCCACTGTAACCATCTCTGTATTGAATGGGAATATGCAGAACACTGCAGTTTCTGCAATTGCAGTTTCATCTTGGACGTATTTAGCTATTTCTCCTTTTCCTTCCGTTGCAAAGGGATCTACCTTCTTAGGAATACCCATAATTTCAAATTTGTTCCATCCAATGCAATGGCTGGCTCCAATTGGAGATGTTGCAAGGTTTAACCCATGGGCTTTCGCAGACCTTGGATCATAAGCTGGCAATTCAAGCCCCTTAACATGTATTGCATATTTCTCAGCCCCCCTACCGATAACTTCAGCAGCCCTTTTAGTGCCTTCTGCTAAGATGTTTCCTAAGCCAATTCTTAGGGCTATCCTTTTAACAAGCTCAGGTATAACATCAGGGTCTCCCCACCTAAGCTCAAGCCCATCGGTTTCGCTTTTACTAATTATTCCTTTTTCATAGAGCTCTATCGCAAAAGCGATAGCTACTCCTGTAGATATTGTATCTAAACCGTAAGAATCACAAAGCATGTTGGCGTATACTATGGATTCAATGTTTATGTTACCTAAATTCCCTCCAAATGACCAGTGCGTTTCATATTCAGGGAAGTCCCATACTGTGCCTGCATAGGGCCCTTTAGTAAGCTTGAAAGTTTTTCCACATCTGATCATACAGCCATAACAGCCTTGATGCTTTACAATATAGCTTCTCAAAACTTCAGCTTGGAATCTCTCAGCTC
The DNA here is from genome assembly GCF_012027375.1 of Thermococcus sp. LS2. Classification (NCBI taxonomy): domain Archaea; kingdom Methanobacteriati; phylum Methanobacteriota; class Thermococci; order Thermococcales; family Thermococcaceae; genus Thermococcus; species Thermococcus sp. LS2. The sequence goes on from NZ_SNUI01000020.1 coordinate 1,657, forward strand.
CTTCAAGCTCCTTTTGCTTGAAGTTATATGTTGGGAAATGGCCTAAAGTATAGAATGGATACACTGCGAAGTTTGTTCCCAAATTATGGAATCCTTCAAATCCAGGATTGCTGCGGTAAGATTCTATCTGCTCTTTGACCGCTTCGTTAAAGGCATCTTCATCATATATTTCTGGTCTCTTCGTTCCTCTAACTACAATAGCCTTTAGATTCTTGCTTCCCATTACTGCACCGCCGCCACCTCTCGAAGCAGTTCTCATGTCATCCGTAACTATTGCAGAAATTTTAACTAATCTTTCTCCTGCGGGACCTATCATAGCTATTCTAGCTCTTCTATCGGTCTCTTCTAGGAGAAATTCTCTCGCTGCATTTGTAGTCATTCCCCATATCTTTTCTGCATCTCTAAACTCTACTTCACCATCATTAATCCAAACGTAAACCGGCTTTTCAGACCTTCCCTCGACTATTATGGCATCGTAACCAGCGAATTTTAGTTCAGCTCCAAAGAATCCCCCAGCAACACTTCTGAAATAAGTCCCTGTTAGTGGAGATTTAAACTGGGCTATCCACCTGCTTGTTGACTGGGCTTTGGTGCCAGTTAACGGCCCTACTACAAAGACTAATTTGTTTTGGGGGCTTAATGGATCTACTCCTGGAGAAAGTTCGTCCCACAGTATTTTTGCTCCCAATCCTCTACCGCCTATGAATTTCTTAACAACTTCCTCTTTTAGGGGCTCTACTGTGGCCTTTTTATTTGTCAAATCTATTCTCAGTATTTGTCCCATATATCCAAACATGATGACTCATCCCTTATAATTATGTCAAACTAAATTTTACATTAATTCTATATAAATATTTGGGAGAATAGAAATGATTACAGAAAACAGTATTAAATCTAGGCTCATCTCGGTATTATGGTTGAGAGTAGCCCACTGTTCATAGTAGGAAATTCTAAAAACTTTCCAGTCGAATCTAGGAATGAGCCAGTTTCTTCAAGTTCTTGCGGAAGAGTGAGGGAGAAAAATCAATCGGCCTGATAATCAATGGCCCCAACATCCTAATAAAAAAGTTTAACATTCGCGTAGAAGATATTCCAAAACCCTTGGAAGAGATTGGAAAAATTAGAGTTGCAAAAGTTGTCCTGAACCAGAATGCATCCCCAAAGTTAATAGAGGCTGTTGTTAACCATGGTCTAGAACCAATCATAGTCATTGGAGACGCTGATGTTACAGTTGCCGTGGAGGCAATGAAGCTCATTTACAACCCCAACATAGACGTTATAGCCTTGGCAGTAAGGGACACCAACTTCCTGCCTGTAGTGAATGAAGCGAAAAGCAAGGGGAAAGAAACTGTAGTAATCGGGGCTGAGCCGGGGTTCAGTAAGGCCTTACAGAACGCTGCAGATTACGTTATAATCTTGGGAAGGAGTTT
>NZ_SNUI01000021.1:0-2835 GCF_012027375.1 Thermococcus sp. LS2
TCAGGGGTTACCCCGAAAGGGTTGGAGGTTTCGAGGGCTTTAACGCCCAATGAATGGCCAATGAAGACCAATCCCTACGGGATTATTGCAATAGAAAAACAAAGAATTGGGATGAAATTCTATGAAATTACACTAACTTCCCCGTAGGGGGAACCCCAAAACTCTTTGTTCCCATCAATCCAACTGATTTCTTTAAGGCTCTCGTTTATTTCCAATATGGACGCACTTTCAGGTATCAAAGATATTCTTCATCACCAACTTCTGGAAGTTGTTGATTTCTAACAAAATATGTGCCCAAATTTTTGATAAACTTATTCAACCCCTTACTCCTGAGACCCTCCTTTTGGAGTATTTCTCTGAGCCTAAGTGCCTTCTCGTAGAGAATTCCCATCAACCATTCAAACCGTTCTTTCTCAAGGAGGGCTTTTTGAACCTCAAGCTCAGCGAGTATTATATCAAAATTCACACCATGTTCAATAAGCCTAAGCAAATCATCAATGTCCTTTGATCTGCCGAGGGAAGTCACACCTTTGAACAGGAATATGTCTTCAAGAGAGACCAAATAAATCCTGATGGTTTTAAAATCAGTAAACTCTTCTGGAATCATTGCGCGAGTTTTCATACCTTCTGAGAGTGTTATACCTCTGAGAACTCTCCTCACAAAGACATCAAAATTAAAATCGCCCATTTGAGGGTCAAGCTTCTTGTAAACTGAGAAAGCTCCAAGCTTCGCTTTATACTCGTGCTCAACCTCCTTCACGTAAACAATATAGCGGCCTTCAATCCTTAGCTCCGGAGACGGGTTGATGAGGACTTCTTCAAGAGCCCTTAAAACATGGAGATCCTCAACCACTACGTCAACGTCAGCCGTTGCAGCTTTTATACCTCGCAGGGCAAGATTGCCGCCGCCGATAAGGTAAAGCACCAGTTCTTCAGGAATAACCTCACGAGAGGCTAGCAACGTGGCCTTCTTATCGAGTAGCGTGAACTCTTCAATCAGCCTTTCCCTTGTTATCATTTCCACAACCTCCAAAATACTGACGGTAGAGCTCCTCAACCTCCTCACGAGAGGGGAACGGGTAGGGCTTTTCCTTCCCTTTCAAGTATTCAAGGATTTCCTCTACAAGAGGAGCAATGTCGAACTTAACGGCGAGCCGTTTGAGCCTTCTGGTATTGAATCCTCTGGCCTTTAGCAAGGCTATAACGTAAAGGAGTTCCCTTGCACCGCTTTCTATGGTCAATGTGTGGACAACGACCTCCTCCAGTGTCAGCCCCTTGGATGGCCAGTAGTAATGGTAAACGCCCGGAGAAATCAGGGACATGCCATAGTCAAAGAAGCGCGAAAGTCCCGTGAGCTGGAAATTTCCGAGAGATTTGCCCTTAAACTCCGAGGTCGCGAGTATGAGCTCATCCACGCCGCTCCAGACCAAGACCGCGTCATTGCTGAATTCTCTTGCCTTTATGAAATTCTGCAGGCGAAAGTACTCATCGGCAAAGGTCTTAACAAGGGCAAAGCGCTTAACGATAAAGTAGCCTTTCTCGTTCTTTCCCACGATGAGTCTCTCCATGAGCTCATTCAGGGCACGGTGAAGGCTCGGCTTACTCAGGTTGGTCTTCAAGAGGATTTCCCAGACGGGCCTCGGCCTTTCCACTGTCATTCCAGCAATGGCCTTGAGCTTTCCACCGACGAGGATTCGGGTGAAGTCCACGTGGGGAAACTTCACGAGGAGCTCGTGGAACAGCTCAACGGGCCTGACCTTTGAAGGAGTGGCAATGAGCTTCTTTCCCTTTGTAAGCTCAACGAGGCCCTTTCTTTCGAGAGAGTGCAGAAGAACAGAAAGTGTTGCGCGGGAAAGCCCAAGCTCGGCTGAGAGTTCTTTGAGAGTCTTCGGCTTCTTGAGCGCCGCAAGGACTCTGAGCTCTGACTTGGTGAGTGTCATGTATCAAAATTACTAAAGGTTTTATAAAAGCTTTTGGGTTTTTGATACTATAAAAATTTTGAACCCGCGGTTTTATCGCGCGTGTCTTAGTGCTTGCTCAATCACTGGGTTAATGATGTGGTAATCATTACCACTTTTTCGATCTGGCCTCCTCCCCGCCTTGAAGGGCAAGGCTTTCATGTGATAATCCAAATGAATTCATCCTCACTAACTTATGATTAGTAGATTGAAATTTTTTTGACTCCTTCGAGTTTTGAGAGTTCATTTATAAGGTCGCCGGGGATTGACCCCTCAGTAACTATCGTGAGCGTTGCTTCTGGATAAAGTTCAGGATCTTCCGCGACGACTTGAACAATGTTAATACCCCTTTCTGCAATCTTTGACGCAACTTTTGCAAGCATTCCGACGGCTCTTGGTTCTGCCTCAATTTCAATTACACTACAGCCAAGATGCCTACCGGCATACTTCAGGTGAGGTGTCGGCTCAAGCCTCGTGAATATTTCCCTAAGCTCGGGTATTTTTAAGATCATTGTGGCCGTTTCCTTGACAACCCTTCTGTCAATGCCCAAGGCCTCAGATATCTTAGTGTAGGGCACTTCAATGTCCCCACACTTTATCCTCGCATCTTCTGTTACTTTAAGCCCATACCTGAGAAGGAGCTTCACTATCTTTTTCCTAACAGGATACTCATCAAAGTAGTGCTCTATTCTTGCCCACATACCATCACCTCTCTATTAAGCCGTACTTTTCAAGCTCGTGAAGGAGTTTCTTAACAGCCTCCCATGCGCTATGCTCACTCTTCGCACCACTGCAAACAATCCTCCCAGAACTGAAGAGGAGTATGACTGCCTTGGGCTCTTTAACACGATAAATCACTCCCGGGAATATTTCAGGC
>NZ_SNUI01000022.1:0-2802 GCF_012027375.1 Thermococcus sp. LS2
GGCGGAACCCCCCTAACGGGAGGCCATTCGCGCTTTCACCCGGTTCTCACCATTACGGTACTCCCCGGGCTTATACGCTTAGCCGGCCTTATCGACCGGTCCGCCTACCCCGAGGCGTCACCCTCCGGGCTTGCGTTGCCGCACCTACCCCCGCGGTACGGGAATATAAACCCGTTTCCCTTTCCCCGACGCCGAGTTACGGGTCGGGTTAGGACCGACTAACCCACGGCTGACGAACATTGCCGTGGAACCCTGGCCCCTTCGGCGGCCGGGATTCTCACCCGGCTATGCTGCTACTCCCGGCAGGATCCGCAATCCCGACGGGTCCACCGGACCTTACGGCCCGGCTTCTACCCCACCGGGACGCCCGCCTACCCGATCACGGACCAATCGGTCCGTGCGCCGGGGTCTCGGCGGCCGGCTTAAGCCCCGTCCATTTTCGGGGCCCCTGACCTCGACGGGTGAGCTGTTACGCACTCTTTAAAGGATGGCTGCTTCTAAGCCTACCTCCCCGCTGTCTAAGGCCAGGGACACCCTTTGGAGTAACACTTAGCCGGCACTTTGGGGCCTTAACCCCGGTCTGGGTTGTTCCCCTCTCGGGTGACGGCTTACACCGCCCCCCTACTCCCCCCATCTACGGCGGCGGTGGGTTCGGAGTTTGACAGGAGGCCGGGGGATTTCTCCCCCTGCACCTCCAATCAGTGCTCTACCCCACCGCCTACCTCCGGGGAGGCTATCCTGCGGGATAATTCGGCGGGAACCAGCTATCTCCGGCCTCGATTGGCCTTTCACCCCTAGCCCGGGGTCACGGGAGCGAATTGCACGTCAGCACCCCTAGCGGGCCTCCATCCCTCTGTTGAGGGACTTCGCCCTGCCCCGGGCTAGATCGACCGGTTTCGGGTCTCACGGCCGTGACTCCGGGCGCTTTCACACCCCGTCCCTCGGCGCAAAGCGCCTGCGGACCTGTCGGTTTCCCTACGGCTTCGGGGTTTTACCCCCTTAACCTCGCCACGGCCGTGAACTCCCTGCCCCGTGTTTCAAGACGGACGGTGCAACCCCGGTCCCCTTCCCTCGTACTCCCCCGTCGCCGGGGTTTCCTTCGGGAAGGCTCACTCCTTTCGGGCCGCACCCACCTATCGCCGCCTGGTTTCAGGCTCTTTTCACCCCCCTCCCGGGGTGCTTTTCAGCTTTCCCTCACGGTACTAGTTCGCTATCGGTCTCGGGACGTATTTAGGGTTGGGAGCCGATGCCTCCCAGCTTCCCGCCGGATATCCGACCGACGGTACTCAGGAACCCCGCAGAACCCTGGGGGCTTACGCCTACGGGGCTATCACCCTCTCCGGCGCCGCGTTCCAGCGGACTTCGGCTTCACCCCCGAGGGTTCAGCGCGGGGCCCTACAACACCACATCCCCTGGGTGTTTCCACCCAGGGTTCAGTTTGCCCTGTGCCGCTTTCGGTCGCCCCTACTCACGGCATCGCTTTTGCTTTCTTTTCCTGCGGGTACTAAGATGTTTCAATTCCCCGCGTTCCCCCTCCCTGCCGGGAGTGCGGCAAAAGCCGCGGGAGGTCCCATTCGGGAATCCCCGGCTCGACGGCTGCCTGCGCCTCACCGGGGCTTATCGCAGCTTGCCACGCCCTTCGTCGGCGCCCCGAGCCGAGCCATCCACCAGGCGGCTTAGGTTTCTTGCCCCTTACTTGAGGGGCTGGGCATTTTTTGGGCCAATCCGCCTATGCACGGTCCTCATCGTGACCCCTGTTCGGGGCCTAGGACCCTTCCACCCCGAGCTTTGCTCGGGATGTGCACCTCTTCGTGGTGGACCGGCCGGGATTTGAACCCGGGGCCTCCGGCTTGCAAAGCCGGCGCTCTCCCAGGCTGAGCTACCGGCCCACTCTATGGCAGGCCCAACACCCCTTAAACCCCCGGACGGGTTTCCGGCGATAGGAGGTGATCGAGCCGTAGGTTCCCCTACGGCTACCTTGTTACGACTTCTCCCCCCTCACGGAGCCCGGGCTCGACCCGGCCTCCCCGAAGGGAGACCGAGCCTCACCCGGACCCCGCTCGGGTGGAGTGACGGGCGGTGTGTGCAAGGAGCAGGGACGTATTCGCCGCGCGATGATGACACGCGGGTACTAGGGATTCCAGCTTCACGCGGGCGAGTTGCAGCCCGCGATCCGAACTGAGGGCGGGTTTAGGGGATTCCCTTCCCCTTTCGGGGTCGGATCCCATTGTCCCGCCCATTGTAGCGCGCGTGTAGCCCGGGGGTTTCGGGGCATACTGACCTACCGTCGCCCGCTCCTTCCTCCGGCTTATCGCCGGCGGTCCCCCCAGAGTGCCTCCCTCCCAGCGGGAGGGACTGGCAACTGGGGGCGCGGGTCTCGCTCGTTACCACACTTAAGTGGACGCCTCACGGTACGAGCTGACGGCGGCCATGCACCTCCTCTCGGCGTGTCCGGCAAGACCTTCAGCCTGGCCTTCATCCTGCCGTCGCCCCCGGTGAGGTTCCCGGCGTTGAATCCAATTAAACCGCACGCTCCACCCCTTGTAGTGCTCCCCCGCCAATTCCTTTAAGTTTCAGCCTTGCGGCCGTACTCCCCAGGCGGCGGGCTTAACGGCTTCCCTACGGCACCGGGCGAGCTCGGAGCTCGCCCGACACCTAGCCCGCATCCTTTACAGCCAGGACTACCCGGGTATCTAATCCGGTTCGCTCCCCTGGCCTTCGTCCCTCACCGTCGGACCCGTTCCAGCGGGGCGCCTTCGCCACTGGCGGTCCCCCTGGGATTATAGGATTTCACAGATCGGA
>NZ_SNUI01000023.1:0-1342 GCF_012027375.1 Thermococcus sp. LS2
CTTAACAGCCTCCCATGCGCTATGCTCACTCTTCGCACCACTGCAAACAATCCTCCCAGAACTGAAGAGGAGTATGACTGCCTTGGGCTCTTTAACACGATAAATCACTCCCGGGAATATTTCAGGCTCGAACTCACAGTTGGGCAACACAAGGGCAACAATATCAAGGTTAAATTCCATGCCAAGATCACCGCTGAAAACCATGTTTTGAATGCTTATCTCGGGAGCGCGGTGGAATTTTACCCCAACTCTAGAGAGCATTTCGACGAGTTTTGAAACAGTAGCTTGAATATCATCAACACTTTTAGCCCCAGTCACAACGCATTTACCAGAATTGAAGAGGAGGAGAGCAACCCCTGGCTCGTCAAGGTGGCAAATAACTCCCGGGAATTCTTCAGGATTATACCTTGAGTTTGGGAGTACTTCCATGATTTCATCCAAGTTTAGGGGGGTGAAAAGGTTAACAGTGGCGACCATGTTTTCCACCCTAAGCTTTACATTGCTCATGTCGACCACGATTACACCCTCCAGGCATTGGTTTGTAAATTAAGTGTGAAATAGTGTTTCATTCCTCTTCCAAATCCCCCACCACCTCAGTTATTACACTCAAAACTCCATCAACATTCCGCATGTCACGTATGATTCTCTCCAATTCTTCCAAATCCGCAGCCTCGACCTCAACTATTGCATCGTAAGACCTTGCCATCGTATCAGCCTTTACCACGCCCTGTATTGCCTTAACCTCCTCAAGAACTTTCTCAATCCTCCCAACATCCACCGTCAGCAAAGCATATGCCCTAACCATTCACGCCACCCCTCACAATAACGGTTTCAGTCATTTCCACTTCTTTCCCAATCTTTCTCAAAACACTGTTGCGGAAGTCATCCAGCTCCTTAATGTCTTCAACCTCAATCCTGACAATCACATCATATCCTCCGTAAACCTCGTAAACCTCCCTCACCACGGGATTGTCTTTAAGCTTCCCATAAACTTCATCCCTGCACCCAGGCTTCGTAACAATCAAAATAAATGCTACAACCACTAAACACCCCCTCCGAGCTTTATTCATTCAGTGGCTCGAACTTGTACTCTATGAGGACTTTGAATTTCCGACCGCACTTCGGGCACTCCACAACGTCACCCGGCTCTAACACTAATTTCATGAAAACGTGACCACAATCACACTCCAACCTCGCATCTACAAGGGCAAAATTATCCATCCACTTATAACCCAAAAGCTTCATCACAACCACCATGATAAACTTTGAAGTTAGTACGATAAAGCTTGTGGTGAGTACCGTTTCCTCCTGCACCTATTTTTGTTGTAACTTCTGAGCAACA
>NZ_SNUI01000024.1:0-1126 GCF_012027375.1 Thermococcus sp. LS2
CACAAAATGGCAAAAACTGCACTCCAAGAAATCCTCAATACCGAAAAATTCACGAAGTTTGAGAGGAAACAACTCCGAGACACGCTTTTAGAGAACTGGAATTATGCTGCCCACTACGTTGACTCCGCAATAAACCAGATGCTCGGTCTCGTGAAATCCTATAAGCGAAAACTCAAGAAAGGAAAGAAAGCTCGGGAACCAAAGCTGAAGAAGAAATTCGTTTACGTGAAGTCCACACTCTTCAGGTTAAAAAGTACAACCCTCGAAATCACAATAATTCCGAGAGAATACTACCTTGTAATTGACCTTGCAGAGTACCACTACTTGCATCCCCTCCTTGAGGAAGTAAAAGAGGGAAAAGTGAAGCTTGGTGGATTATTCTTGTTTCCTGATAAGCTCGTCCTCAACTTTGTAAAAACCGTAGAATACTTCGAGCCGAGAGACTGGATGAGTGTGGATATAAACTTGACGAACGTTACTGTTCTTGCGGGATTGACTGTGTATAGGTTTGACACTCGTGAATTATACCACATTCATCGTGTTTACGAGGTGAAACGGCAGAAAATCCAGAAGATTTCAGCATGGAATAGAAGATTGAGCACAGAGCTACTGGAAAGGTACTCCGGAAGGGAGAAAAACCGAGCAAGAGATTTCTTGCACAAGTTATCTAATAAAATTGTTGAAATTGCTAGGGAAAAACAGATGGGTATAATCCTTGAGGACTTGAATGGCATAAAGGAGAGGGTTTTGAACGGTTCAAAGAGTTTGAACAGGAAGCTCTCCAAGTGGAATGCTCGTGAATTGCAAAGGCTAATCGAGTACAAGGCCAAATGGTTTGGGGTTCCAGTTGTTTACATTAATCCGAAGAATTCTTCTCGTGTTTGTCCCGTATGCGGGGGTCGGTTAATACCCCAAGAGGGGCGCCTGATGAAGTGTCTAAAATGTGGTTTGGTCGAGGATAGGGATTTTATTGCTGTGTTGAACCTTCGGATGTGGGGCTCAGGGGTTACCCCGAAAGGGTTGGAGGTTTCGAGGGCTTTAACGCCCAATGAATGGCCAATGAAGACCAATCCCTACGGGATTATTGCAATAGAAAAACAAAGAATTGGGATGAAATTCTATGAAA
>NZ_SNUI01000025.1:0-966 GCF_012027375.1 Thermococcus sp. LS2
TGTTGTATCCTGAAATTTTTTCGCGGATGTCATACAGCACTCACCCCCCTGAACAACCACCACAACTTCAACCCAACAGGAGCCCCCCTCAAATAAACCCTACCAGGAAAATCATAACCCAAACCCCTATGCGGCTTACTCCAGTTATACCACCAGACAAACTCCCCAAAATCATCAAACAAACCAGCCTTCTCCCCAACAGTCCTATGAAACCGCTCAACCTTCCCCAAAGTCTGAGGATGCCTCACAGCCGCCCTAACATGCTTAACCCCCAAACCAGCCAAAAACTCCTGAAACCTACTCCTACCACCTCTCCGCCCAACAAACTGAGCACCATTATCAGTCAAAACAGCCTCAGGCACACCAAACTCAGCAATAGCCTCCGCCAAAACCCTAATAGCATTCTCCCCAGTCATCTCATCAAACAAACCATAAGCAATAACCATCCTTGAAGCATCATCAAGAATCGTCAGAAGATACTTCCGCTCCCCCTTCCAGTCCAACACTTTCCAGTCCATCTGCCACAGCTGATTGGGATAATCTGCTTCAAACCTCTGAAGCTTTTTCCTGCGTTTTCTCTCAGTCACGAGGCCTGCCTCCTTCAAAACCCGGTAAATCGTGTTGTGTGGGATGTGAATCCCGTAATTCTCTTCAATCCAGCGTTCTAAGTGTACTGGGCCTTGATATTTTGATTCTGAGTGGGCTTTCAGGATTAGGTTTCTGGTTTCTTCTGGGATTGGTTTTGGTTTTCTGCCTGGTTTTTTGAGTTCTGGGGGTTTTCCAGTTTCTTTGTATTGTTTGATTATCTGCTGGATTCTTCTTTTGCTGATTTTCACGAGTTTGCTGATTGTTTTTGTTTTGAATTCTGTTTTTTCGTGTAGTACTATTATCAGGTGGATTTTATCCTGATCAAGTTTCATGTTCTTGTGCTTAATATGTCTTGCGAAATAATTTTGGGATACAACA
>NZ_SNUI01000026.1:0-587 GCF_012027375.1 Thermococcus sp. LS2
GCAAGAGAATACATTTTTGATGATAAGAGAAGCTTGTGGCATACTTTCTTAGGCTTTATTTCAGCATTCACTTTAGCGTATTCTATCGTTATTTTGCTATTGTTCACATTGTATCAAGTGAGAGAAAGAGAGAAGCCAACTTCCACATTAGGTGATGTGGTAGAATTCGTAATCGGATATGTTTATGGTTTAGCGGTTTTGGTGTGGCTTAAAATAAAAGGAGTGGTGTAAAGATGGAGAGAAAAAAAGGTTGGCATCCTATTTATGTGAGTGAAGCGGTTTTAAGTAAGTTAGATAAAGAGAGAGAAGAAATTAAAGAAGAATTAGGTATTCCAAAGGAAGAGAATTTGAGTTATAATAAGACGCTTGCAATAATACTTAAGCGTTATAAAGAATTGAAGAATGCTGTAAAAACTCGATGATTTTCTTTTATTTTTCTTATTATCTCGTTTTAAGGATTTTTTACATAGCTTTTCTTGAAGAGACCTACCCGAGGTGGAAAGGCATGATTGAGGCAATAAAGAAAGCTTTGGGAAAAATAGATGACATCTTTGTAGTAGCATTCGGAGTAGTACTTGGTTTTGTAG
>NZ_SNUI01000027.1:0-581 GCF_012027375.1 Thermococcus sp. LS2
ATGAGCTTCTTAACATCCCTCTGAACATTCATCATCAAGGCACCAAAGAGTGCAGACACTGCTCCCAAAACTATTACAATCGTGCTTAACATGCTGACTACATGAGCAAGCTCTGGAGTTAACTGGCCACCGTAAACTGTGTAAATGAATCTAATCAAAGCATAAACACCAACGTTTACTACGAGACCACTCAACACTGCTGAAATTGGGCTTGGTGCCGCTGGGTGGGCCTCTGGAAGCCAGAAGTGATTCGGCACGATGGCAGCCTTAATAAGGAAAGCCCACGTAGCTAAAGCCAAAGCAACACCAGACGCAAGGGCAATATTCCCAACTGGCGTTCCAGTAACTGGGAATGACATTCCATGAACTTTTGCCGCTAAGTCAGCAAAATTCACCGTACCAAAAGCCCCGTAGAGAATTCCAAGCGCTAAGAAGTACATTGTAGTACCAATTGCACCAATCAGAGCGTATTTAAATCCTGCAGTGACTGAGTCACCCCTATCGCGATAGAACATTACTAAGGCATAAGCTGCTATACTCGTGACCTCAATCATGACGAAGAGATTGAAAGCATCACCCGT
>NZ_SNUI01000028.1:0-411 GCF_012027375.1 Thermococcus sp. LS2
TTCTTCCGCTTCCTAAAGCTTTTGAAGATTGATATGGCCATCTGACAGGCCGTGTAAATGTAATGGCTCGGAAGTTCTGAATACTCCCTGCGTAAGCCCTTGTAGGTCTCCTTCTTCAGCCGGTAAAAGCTGGTAACATTGTTCTCAAAAGCGTGAGTGATGAGAAAGTTCACGATTTCCCGGTAAGTCTGGAAAAGCCCATCTAATCCTTCGGGTGTTCCCTTGAGTTTGAATTTTGCCGTGAGTTTAATCGTCTCTGAGGGCATTCTTTACCGCCTCGACAAGACGCTTTTTCTTATGAGAACGAGCTCCATAAAGTTTTCCAGCGAAGGAAGTTACAATGGCTAACAAATCCTCAACGAGTTCCTTTCCTGGCGTTTTCTCTTCATCATCAAAGATGACTTCAATTTC